>NZ_CP173612.1:0-27214 GCF_045037865.1 Pseudomonas sp. M20 | reverse complement strand
TCCTTTCCTTTGTGGCAAATATTAGTGGTTATCTCGATGGCGTTATCGACGCTATCAACGGGTTAAAAGAGGGCTTTTCTGGCAGTGATAATATATGGCAGCTATTAGATAGCTTATGGAATAATGCAAAAGTATTAGGTAAAACATTACATGATATGGATAACTCCACATATATAAAAGATGAGGGAATGACTGCTCAATTTTATGTATGGCTTGGAATATTCGTTTTAATGATTATCACCGCGTTCGTTTCCATGATAGCGGAAGTAATGATCTTATTGCTGAGTATTACAGCACCTATATTCATCTTTTGCCTTATGTATGGTTTCCTTCGTCCCATGTTTAATAACTGGCTACAAAACATATTTGCAGCCATATTAACAATTCTCCTTTCTTCTTTATCATTAAGGATTGTGGTTAATTACTTAAACTCAAGGCTTGCATTAGCAACTCAAGGTGCAGCCCAGGCAAATATCGTAGAACTAGGAGCGCAAGTCTGTCTTGCAGGTATCTGTGCGGCAATATTGATTTATCTCTCCGCAAAACTGGCCGCAGCGCTGGCCGGGGCGAGTGCTACCGTATCCATGCAGGGGCTGGCCGCAGTAGGTATCGGTGCGGCTGCTTTTGGTGCCGGGAAACTGGCCGCGAGTGCCGGAAGGAATACCACACGCTCCGCCCAGGACAACATTCAGGGCTGGAAGGATGCGAATGCAGGTAAGCCCGGCAAGCCCGGAGGTGAATTAGGCTATAACGCTTCTAAAGCGCGTAAATACGCGATTGAGCAGATGATAGCCCGGAACGAAGCGCGGAGGCTGGCACAGTCGAGAGATTCCGCGGTTAAGAAGTTCAACAGCTAGGCCAGACGTTTCCAGTCCATCCCCCCGAAACACCAACCTATGAAAATATAATTATATTTTCATATTTCTAATTCAGTTGAGGAAATCTTTGATGAAACGCTTGATTGCGCTGGCTTTGCTGTGCGCGCTTTCTGGCTGCGCCCAGAACACGCCTCCCTCTGCCTTTAGCGGTAAGGGAGAACCCGTAAACACCCCTCAAATTATGGCGGAGTTAAACAGTCATGAGTGAACAGAAATTAATAGCTGAATCCCGCACCTTTGAGCAGCAAATGATTGAGCGGGATAAACGCGCCACAAAAGCCGGTTTTGTTGTTGGCGGTGTGGGTCTGCTGATTGCGGTACTGGCGCTCGTCGCCGTGGTCGTGATGTTGCCGCTGAAACAGACGGACGTTGAGCTGTATACCGTGGATAACCACACAGGACGGGTGGAACACGTTACCCGGACATCGAAAACCAGCCTGACCGCAACAGAAGCCTATCAAAAGGCGATGGCCGCAAACTACGTCAAAGTGCGTGAGCGGTATGTCTATCCCTCTTTGCAGGACGACTACGAGACGGTACAGGTCTACAACGCTCCCCAGGTAAACGATGACTACCTGGCGCTTTACGCCGGAAAAAACGCCCCGGACAAGGTTTATAAGAACGGGGCGCACACCGTGAAAGTGGAGATCTTGTCCAACCAGATCACCGATGCGACAGCCCCTGATAGGGTCGCCACCATTCGCTACAAGAAGATTATCCGCCGTCTGGCTGATAACAGCATCCGCAACGAATATTGGGATGCCCGGTTCACGTTCCATTCTGACCCTGACAAGGAAATGAGCGATGCGGAACGCGAGATCAACTACTTCGGCTTTACCGTCACCAGTTGGCAGACCGACCGCGAAATCCGGGGAGGTGAATGATGAAAAAGTTAACATTTACCGCACTGGCACTGATGATGTGCGGTGCGGCATGGGGTGCGGCCATACCACAGGCAAGCCGCTATGACTCCCGTGTTCAGCAGGTTATCTATAACCCGCAGAACGTAACCGTCGTTAACACCAAACCCGGCTTTATGACAACTCTGGTATTTGATAACGATGAGGCGGTCATAAGCGCCAAACCCGGCTTTGATGAGGCGTGGGAAGCCACGCCGGATGCAAACCGGGTCAACGTTCGCCCGGTCGCGCTCACGCAGGGAGCGCCCGGAGAGGATGGCAACACAACGCAAGTCGTGATCCCCCCGAACAGCCGGGACTGGCATACCAATATGCTGGTTGTCACCAGTAAGCGCCTGTACAACGTCGAGCTGAACGTCATCGATGATAAATCGGCACAGCAACCCGCTTTCCAGGTGAGCTATCGCTATCCGGGCGAAGAACGGGACAAAGCGAGCCGGGAGGCGACGGCCAGACAACGCGAGTGGGAGCAGAAACAGCAGCAGGCCAGTGTCCAGAAAGCGCTGAACTCGGCACAGACGCCCCGCAACTGGAGTTACACAAAATATCCGGGCAAAGGCAGCTTCAACATTGTTCCCGATTTTGCTTACGACGATGGCCGCTTTACGTTCGTGGGCTTCTCCCCGTCTAAGTCCATTCCTTCCGTCACCAAAGAGCTGAACGGCAAAGAGCATGTGGTTAACAGCAGTATCCAGAAGAAAGGCGACTTCACCGTACTGGTGATTCAGGAGGTGACGCCACGCCTGGTACTGCGTTCCGGTAATGCCGTTGTGGGTCTGGAAAATAGCGGATTTGGCAAGGTACACGCCGCCGATGGTTCCACCGTATCCCGGCAGGTGGAAAGAGTGGAAAAACCGGAATCCAATTAAACTATAAAAATAGTTTTATATTTTTATAAAATCAGGAAACATGCATATGAACGACGAAAACAAAGTGCCTGTGCCGGATGAAGCGCAGGCATCCCCGGCACACGCTGAGGATGATATTGCCACGCTTGAGCGGGAAGCCCGCGCTAAAAGGGAGGCCGAGCTTCTCAATGCGCAGGACGACGAAGAGAAAGACCCGGTACAACCCGCCGTTAATAAGCTGAAAAAGCGCAAACGGGGCAAAGCAACCGCCTTTCTTGCCATTGTCGCGGTCGCGCTTATCTTCCTGGCATGGGGTGGTAACTGGGTTTATCGCAATATCCTGTGGCAGCCTACGGAAGAAAAGAAACAGGACACAGCCCCGCAGACGAACAAAACCGATTACCGGCAGCGTAACGATCTCGGTATGTCCACCGATACAGCCGAAGAAGAGCCAGAGCAACAGGATAACGGCCAGAGCAGCACGAGGGGAACAGGGCAGGCGGCTCCGGCCGCCCCGCCAGAACTCAACAAAGCCAGCTTCCTTATTCGCCGTGATGGTTCGGCCACCACACAGAACCCGGTAAAAACCCGGCAGCAGGAAATGACGCTGACATCGGCAACGACCACCGGACAACAGGACAGCAGCGCGGCCACAAATACCGTCGCACCGTCCCCGGGACAAAGCCCCGCACCAGTGCGCCGCATACCCTATAACCCTGACCTGTACATCCCGGAAAATACCTCGATCCCCTGCTCACTGGATCGCCGCTTTGTATCTGACCGGGCGGGGAAACTTCGCTGCACGGTCACTACTGACATCTGGAGCGCCAGCGGCAACACGAAGCTGATAGAGAAAGGCACCACCGCATCATTACTTTACCGCGCCATAGCGGAAGAAGGTATGAAGCACGGGCAAGGGCGGGCATTCATCATTGCGACGAAGCTACGCACCCGCCAGCCGCCTTATCTCGATATCCCGTTGGTTGATACCAGCGCGGCTGGCGAGCTGGGCGAGGCTGGCGTTGATGGCTGGATAGATTCGCACTTCTGGGAACGGTTCGGCGGCGCGTTAATGGTCGGCATGATCCCCGATATTGGCGCATGGGCATCCAACAGCGCGGGTAAAAAAGATCGCAATACGGACTATACGGAAAACAGCCGCCAGGCTATGGCAGATATGGCGCGTACTACGCTGGAGAACAGCATCAATATTCCCCCAACGCTCTATAAGAATCAGGGCGAGATCATCAACCTAATCACAGGCGAGGATATTGATTTTTCCAACATCTATACACTGAGGTTGAAAAATGACCGCTAAGAATATTTCCCTCGACCGCTATAAACAGCGTTTCTTTGGCGACTTTCTGGAGCTTCCCGGCCTGACGGAGGTCGCCGTCAACCGTCCAGGTGAGCTGTATACCAAAATCAACGGCGTATGGAAGCAGCACGCCGTTCCTTTGTCCTATGAGGATTGCTACAACTTTGCCCGGTGCCTGGCAAAGCACCACGGCGACAATATCGAAGATATTAAGCCGGGGCTGTCAGCCACGCTGGAATCTGGCGAACGGTGCCAGGTGATTGTTCCCCCGGCCTGTGAGCGCGATACGGTGTCTATCACCATCCGTAAGCCATCGAAGGTACAAATCCCGCATCAGTCATACATCGATGCGGGATTTTATAACCGGGTAACAGGCGAGGAAAAAACGGAGACGCACGACGAGGAATTAATTGCATTGTACAATACAAAAAATATTCCTCTGTTTATGGAGAAATGCGTCGAGTACGGTAAAACTCTCGCGGTCGCCGGGGAAACCAGTACCGGGAAAACCACCTATATGAAAATGTTGATAGGGTATATTCCTGTACATCTTCGGATATCAACCATTGAGGACAACCCGGAAATCACGTTCTTTATCCATAAAAACTACGTCCATCTTTTTTATCCGTCAGAATCATCAGATGAAAAAGGTTCTATCGTTACCCCGGCGAGCCTTTTACGCTGGAATTACCGTATGAACCCTGACCGCATTTTATTAACAGAGGTTCGCGGTGCGGAAGCCTGGGACTTCCTTAAAATAACAGGTTCCGGCCATGAAGGGAGTATGACCTCCATTCATGCAGGATCAGCGAAAGAAGCTATAGATGGGTTTATTACCCGTTGCTATGAAAATCCACAGTGCGCCCAGCTCCCCTATACATTTATGTTACGTAAGGTTCTGGATAGCCTGGACGTGATTGTGAGCATTGATTTAGACGGAAATGTCCGCCGTATGAATGACATTTATTTCCGTCCAATTCATCGAAACCAGTATTTTGAGGAAATGAAAGCATGATAAAGAAACTTAAAGTAATCATGTTAGCGGCAATAGTTACCGGATGTTCATCGCCGCCGCCTCCCGTTCCTGTAGAGTGGGATAAAGCCGCCGCCCCATTAAACACCAGTTTACCGCAATGGAGTGACAATAACGTTATAGTTCCTTCCCCGACAGTTAACGGTAAATGGACATCATCAATCAGCGCACAAAGTTTCTACGATACAATATGGACTCCAGCAGTATTTTACGCAGTCGCCCATTCAACACGAATTGTCGTCACTGCACAATCCGGTACTGCTTTCTTTAATGCCAAAAACTGGCTTCGCCAGAATGGTGCAAAAGGTGTTATTGAATACCAGCCCGTCTTTAATTGCCTGACATGCAGAGAAACCACCATTTATTTATCTCGCTAATCCATTTAAACAATACAATCTAATAAGGATTTACCATGAAAAAAACCGTTATCGCGGCGGCTGTATTATGCCTGACCGCAGGAACACCGTTTTATTCCTTTGCCGCTGACCCGTGCGAAGTTGTTCTTTGCATGTACGGAAAAGCTACGGGTAATAGTGGTGGGAGTGAATGCAGTTCAGCAGAACGCGCATTTTTTAAAATCAACGCCTTTAAAAAACACCATCGTTTTAATCCGGGTAAAACATTCGATATGCGAAAAGAATTTTTAGGCGAATGTAAAGTCGCAGACCCTGAATCAATAAGCAAAATCCTTTCAAAGTTTGGCAGAGTGAAAGGATAACTGACATATCCATTTTGATATGAGAGGTTCGAAATGATAAACGAAGATTTATTCATTAATAATCTACACTCAAAAAATCAGGACAGAATATCTGTAGCCCTGGTATATGACACGTTATCAAAAGAAGCCCACAGAGGTTGTGGGCTGTATTACGAAATATACGAAAGCTGTTTTATCGGTCTTTTGCGCGATCATCTTTCAGAACTTAATGAAGCTGACGCAAATAAATTACGACGCTATGCCGAAAGCAAAGGCACGAAAATTGATGATGCGTCCTACAGTGAAACACTGGAAGCTGAAAGGGAGTGCAGGGCTGAAATATACCGCGAGCAAATGTAATCACACAAAACAAATGTGTATTGTACAATACACAGACTAACAGGCGACGGGACTTTAAGGCTTCATTATTTTTGGCTTCAATTTCGAAGAAATTGTTAAGACGAAAAATAATGAAGTGGTACGCGGAAAGAAAATTCAATTTCGAAGAAATTGCTAATTTTCAGGAACCGCGCCCACCTGCGAACATTCGCCCACAGCGAATTGAGCAGGCCGGGGGGAGCCGCAAAAATTTTGCCGCCCCAGCGAGCAAAAAGGCACGCCCACGTGCCGTTTTTTGTGGGGGGCTTGCCCCGCACACCGTCGCAGCCAGGTAATATAACCCGCCCCAGCGGGGGATATTACCGATTAGGCGCGACCAACCCCTTTAAAGCAGCGTTCCGATTTTTTCGAGCTTGCGAGGAAAAATAGGCTAAACGCAGCGTCTTAAAGGGGTTGGTCGCGCGTAGCGCAAGACGGTGTGCCGCCTTTGACCTTGGGGGTTTTGGCTCGGCGTCCAGCCGGGACATTACCCCCATGTGTCATGCAGTGAGGGCGTCCAGCCCGAACGTAATGGCACACGCCGTTGCCCGTCATTCGGGCGTTTCAGAGGACAGACGACCACTGGTCGGCTGTATTCTGAAAGCGCGGATAACGGGCTTGATCGCCACTGGCGATCAGCGCCTTTTGCCTATTCATCGGAGCATATTATGGGAGCATCGCATGGGAGCGTGGTTACGCTCCTATAAGCTGCTCCCATCTTTTGCGCCCAACACGTCAGTTTTCGTATGGAGAAAATAGATATGGGTTCCCACCTGATGCAAAGGCTGAATGCCTTTGCCGATGCATTTTCCTTTTTTCTTTTATGGCTGCAAAACAGCCCTGTCATATTATCCCTGCTCGCAGGTCTTACATTACCTTTTATATTCCACCTTCCCCGCGAGGAAAGAAAGAACGCCCCGTTCTGGTTAAAGTCGGTGGCGTGCGTGTCCATTTTCTTTTTTATATTCGGCACCATATCACCGCTAACTATTCAGGGGTTGAGCTACTTTTTTAAGTCACTCGACAACAACATACTGTTTAGAGTTACCCTATGGATCATGACCATAATATTTACGGCAGCAGGATTAATATTTCATATTGCAGCCCGACGACTTTTAGCAGGAGAAATTGACAACCTAAAACATCGAATGATTAAGAAAAGCAAGCTGGAGAGAAATACCCGAACCGATGTACGCAAAGTAAAAGAGCTATTACCCGACCCCATAGAATATAACCCACTCGATTACATTGATTTAAAGAAAGGCGTTTTTATTGGCTTAAACAAAGATGACCAGCCGCAATATATAACTATAAAAGAATTCAAAACCCAACACGCAGCAATTATCGGCACAACAGGTTCCGGGAAAGGCGTAACTGCGACCGTTCTACTTTATCAGGCTATTCTTTTAGGTGAGGCTGTTTTTGTAGAAGATCCAAAAGATGATGAATGGGCACCACACGTACTTAGGGAAGCATGTAAAAAAGCAGGCAAGAAATTCACACTTATAAATTTAAACAAGCTAAATTTCCAGCTTGATTTACTGGCTGATATCTCTCATGAACAACTGGAAGAATTATTTAACGCTGGCTTTAGCCTGGCTAAGAAAGGGGAGGCGTCAGATTTTTATCGTATATCTGACCGTCGCGCAGCCAGAAATACATCTGCAATTTATGAAAAAGGAATGACGCTTCGTGATTTATTTAACACTGACTTTGTTCAGTCATTACGTGAAGATGTTCCCGCATTTTGTGGTGAACTGGAAGAAATTGCTTTAGTAAACTCAATTAATGCCAAAAATGGATTTTCATTAAAAGAGGTTTTTGATGAAGGTGGTTGTTGCTACATAATTGGTTCAACGCGAAATCAAAAAATAATTTCCGCACAAAGAATGATTCTGACCCGGCTGATACAAATAGCAGAGACCAGGGACAGAATAAACAGTACCCCGCGTACTGTTGCTATTTTCCTCGACGAGTTGAAATATCATCTTTCTCGCCCTGCTCTTGAAGGACTTGGAACGGCACGAGATAAAGGCGTGCACATATTCATGGCTTTTCAGGCGATAGACGATCTGCGTGACTGCCCGTCTGATTTAAATGGTGATTCAGTTATTGGCGCTATCATTGAAAACGCCAAATTCAAATTGATTTATAAAATCCAGAATCCAGAAACAGCAGAATGGGCGGCCAAAATGACAGGCTCTATCCTGGTCGATGATGAAATGAGAAAAGTACGGACTGATTTATCATTAACGGAAAAAGTGGATACAGACCGAATGATAAGACAGGCAGAAAGTTACTACGTTGACAGTAATATGTTTTTAAATCTCCCTGAAAAAGTTGGTTTTGTATTTACGTCAACCGAGCTACCAAGAGCTACAAAGATGTTTCAGGTTCAGGTCAAAAAAGAAAACATCGAACTTCTTTCATTTGAGTATAAACAAGCCACACCAGAAAAAAATGAAAGTCAGGAACATAAGCCATCAATCAATCTGTGAGGGCTGAAATGCTTATTCATAACGTTGCAGAAAGGAAAGAAGCCGCAAACAGAAAAATGCTTGCATTGCTGACATTCCTTAAAGAAGAAACATACTCCGATTTTAAAACGCTGAAAAAAGTTGTTGGGTTCAAGGGTAAAAGTCACCGCCCAACGTATGCGCTACTGAATAAGGCGGTTGCATTGGGGTTTCTGATAAAACATGAATACCCGGTAATAGCCGGAAAAAAATCACTATGGGGGATCACCATGCAAGGGCTGGCGATGGTGGTTAAACCCGATGATAAAGTATTCCCCGGTTATTTTGAGCCGGGGAAACTCAAATACTGGACACTGGAACACCGGCTCCTGAATCATCGGGTCAGAATTGCACTGGAAGAGAAAGGCGGGCAAGGCTGGCTTAATGGTGATCGGGGGGAGTTTATTGCGCGTTATCCTGGCGTTCGCCATCGTCCTGACGGGATTATCACGTTAGATAGCGGCGCAATCGTCGCCGTCGAAACTGAGCGCTCAATGAAAACCCGCGCACGCTATATCAACATCATTAACAGCCATCTGGCGGCCAGCGATGCCGGACGCTGGCACTACGCGATGTATGTCATGCCGGATGACAAAACCAAAACATCGTTAATCCGACTGTTTGACTCCATCAAAACGGTAATGAGGAACAACGTTCCGGTGCCGTTCGACGCGAAAAACCGCGAAATGTTTCTTTTCCGCACCATTGATGAACTGGAGCAAGCAGCCGCCAGCGGCGGCCAGTGATTATTTATATAAATCTATTTTTATAAGGTGTGACAAATGAAATGCCGATCTCGTTTGCTTGTGTTTCTGCCCCTGCTTTTCCCCGCCCTTTGCCTGGCTGATTTTTCTGGCCGTGTTGTTCGGGTCGTCGATGGTGATACTGTCCAGGTACTCGCCGATGGCAAAATGATGAAAGTTCGCCTTAACGGTATCGATGCCCCGGAATCGGGGCAACCGTTCGGCCAGCGCTCGAAGCAAAACTTGTTAAAGCTGGCCGTCCAGAAACAGACGGAGGTCATAGCCAACAATACAGATCGTTATGGCCGCTGGCTGGGAACATTGATGATTGGTGGTATCAATATCAACGCAGAGCAGGTTAAAGCGGGTATGGCGTGGGCTTACCGCTATCATGGCCGTGCCAACGACGAAACAATGCTACGCCTTGAAGAAGAAGCCAGACGCCATAGAATCGGGCTGTGGTCGTCACCTGATCCAGTGGAGCCGTGGAAGTGGCGCAAACAGAATAAATAGGATTATATTTTTATATAATTCTGATATGGTAAGGTTAATTTTTAGACGGACGAGGGACTTATGATATTCGCTAAATTTCAGTCACTGACCCATAAGATAGACACTATGGTTATTCGTGACATTAAACGGGAAATGCCGTTGAAATACTGGTCATTCAAAGTGGCAGAATGGATCGCCAGAATCGGAACGATTGGTTTTGTACTCACTTTTATCACGTATTTTGGATTCGGCCTCATGATGCAGTATTACGGCCAAAACCTGCCGGAATCGTTTACTGAGGGATGCGCTCAAGCCATCGTTGCATTGATAGCTATTGCCCTGGTCGGTTTCCTGGTCAGAGGCGGATTGTACATCGATCTGGAAAAAAGAATACTGGATAAGTGGCAGAGCTACGTTCAGTGATGGTATCACCCGGCCAGTGGCCGGGATACCGGGTGACTTAATGATGTTTTTTCCAGAATTCCTGGTACGCCTCGAACAGCTCCCCATGTTTCATATCGTTGGCCGCAGCAATGGAGCGGAACTCACGTTTCAGCTCCATATCAATGTATAAGTTAAGCTGTGCCTTACGGCCATCAGCACTTTTCCGGGTAGGATTAAAGCCGTGTTCCGTATCCGCCTGGCTTGGCGGCTCACCTTTGGTATTGCGCGGCTTTGCTGGGACGTTCGCCATAATATCACCTCATAGATAAATATAATTATATTATTATATACTACTGCGTAAGCGTTGTCAGTCGATCGATCACACCCTGCACAACATCATCAGCTTTCTGCCGTGGACCAGGGAAAGGCGACTCCGTAAGAGCAAGCCCTTTATCCTGCGCCTGGCTGAACGATGTCAGAAAAGGAATAGCGCCCGGAATGACGGGAACGCCGCAGGGTTGCAGGTATTCCAGCGCCGCACGATATTCACTCTCACTTTCACTTACCCCCGCAAACACCACCGCCATTTTATCTGTCGAATGTCCTTTGTTACGCAGCGCGTTTACGGTCGTAACGGTCGTTCGTAGATCATCCACGCTAAACCCTGTCGGCAGTACCAGCAAATCGACAATATCAATCAGGCTGAGTAACGATTTCGTGGCATACGCCGCACTGTCGATGACAATCAAATCCCATTGCCCGGATTCAATCTGTTTCTTCGCCTGTGAAACCGTCCCGCATCCCTGAATTGTCACCGGAGGTTCAAAACCATTCCGCAACCGACGTTGCCCCCAGTCCAGGAAAGACCCCTGATCGATATCCATATCCAGCCCAAGAACTCCCCATCCTGCCTTTGTATACTCGGTGGCGATAGCCCGTGACATCGAGGACTTTTTCACCCCACCTTTCCCGTTAGCCAGCGCGATAACAGCGGTCATACAACCCCCTATTAAAATATTTTTATAGAAAAATATAGATTTGGTTTGAGTGTAGCGCAGCCACACAAAAGAGTAAATATAAAACTATAACAATATAATTATAGGTTTATACATTTTTTTTTTATTCTGTCGCCATAAGCTCACACCGACACTCACCGCAAAGCAATACAGCGGAGGGTTTCGCCCATGCGTTCAGCCCACATTCCGGGCAGGTAAATTTCATGCGGGTGCCAGTACCCTTTACTGGCGGTTTGATCATGACGCTGAGATCGTCATCGTCTGGAATGAGTTCCGGGCGGGATTTGCTGACGGTCAGTGATAGCCGATTAATAAGGTCAGTATCGTTTTCATCGGTGACGGCCAGCCAGTCATCGAGGATATCGCTGTTAATCTTTGAGGTAACAATTGCTCCGTCAGACCAGCGGTCATACCAGGAGATAGAGAAGCCATTTTTAAGCAGGTCATACACGGCTTTCTGAAAGCGGCCACCACGGATAATGTAGTGCGTCATCTGCTGCCCGTTCTTTTTCCCGCCAGGTAAGCCGGTATTTGATGGCATAAGCCCGACTTCCTCCATCTTCGCGCCCCATACACGATCATGATAGCCGCCCCGGCATTTTTTAACCGGGGCGTAATGCTGCCACACATGCACCATTTCATGTACCAGTGTTGACAGGGTATCGGCCAGCGAACGGCCACCGAAGTAATCAGGATTCATCGCCAGCTCCGATACGCTGGATTCCCCTGTGAAGTGTAGTGGTCAAGTAATACTGGCCACAGTTTTACAGTAAAAATGGTACCGGTTCTCAGACTCTTCCGGCGTCAGCCCACCGTTATAATGGTGAGGTCTGACGCTGTTGTAGTAGTTCAATATGTAATCATTAATTTGCTGCCGGGCCTCGTCCTTGCCTGCATAACCATTTGCTGGCACCCATTCTGTTTTCAGACTGCGGAAGAAGCGTTCCATTGGACTGTTGACGCTCCTATGTCAAGAGCGGGCGATTGGCATATGTGAGATCTGATAAAATCAATGGGTAGAGTTCACGGACGATGTAGCGTTTTAGACATCTCAGGATCTCTTTGGTCGATAGCCCTTCACCAGTTCGTCTGTCGACATAGATTCTTGTCCGCGGATCACTTCGCATACGCAGGGGTTGTAAGCCGGAACCGCCGAAATTTCCGTCACGCCAGTTCCACCCCTGCCACAAGGGTATCCAGGTCAATCACCTTGCTGTCACTCTGAAAGGTATAGTGTCCGTTCAGCAAAATGTGTCGCCAAGCTGCCGGCGATATCTGGGTAAGCACCGCGAGCGCCTTGGCGTTACCTGTTGCTTCGCACTTCGTTAGGGAAGGTGCGAACAAGTGGGTCGCACCTTCCCTAAGAGGGCCAGCTGGCCCTGTTTCTATTGCACAAGTCGGTGACATACAACCTTATTGCAGCACCAGGCGACCATTGAGGGGCTGCACAGGCCTGTTGTTGGGGTGGTGCATCACCGCCTTGAAGGCGTCGATCTGGGCCTGGCTCACCTGCACCGGCTCCTTCATCACTAGCCAGCGCACCCCTTCCGAACAGGGCGGGGTGGTCAGCGACCCGCTGAAGCGGTAATAGTCCCGCTTAGCGGGCAGCAGTTGCTCTGCCGAGACCGGTTCCTTGAGCCCGTGGCTCTCCCCCGCCTTGGCTGGCAGCACCTGCCAGGCAAGGCTCAGGGCAGCATTGGCCCGACCCGGTTCGAACATCACCGCCACCACCGCCAGCTCCCCTCTGTCGTTGGCGTGGACCAGATGTCCCTCCAGGGGATAGGATTTGCCCTCGATGAGGTTTTCGCTGGGGGCGTGGAAGTGGAACTGCTTGAGCTCAAAGCGCATGCCATCGAGTTCTAGGGTGCTGCCGGGGGCATAGTTGACCTGTATAGTGTGACCGTTGTTGACCAGGGTCTTGCCACCAGTTTGATAATGGAACTGCAGCGGGGCTAGTTTGGCCTCCACCATGCCCGTGAGGTTGACCGGTGACTGATTGCTGCCCGCACACTGGCCATATTCCGGGGTCAGGCTGGCCCATTTCGCCGGACCGGCTTCACCGCTGTATTCCCAGTGCGTCGTGGCAGCGAAGGCGGTGGGGCTGAGCAGCAGGGCGGCGACCAACAGGGACTTTCTCATAATGCATCCTTATCTTGATTGAAAAGCACGACCATTTCGTGCCTTCACGGCGACGAAAACGGCTCCAGTTATTACATGTAACACACCTGAAGACTCCGGGGCTGCATCGTGATAGCAAATGCCTTTAATTCAGCATGCAGTTAGCTGACCTAAGCCTTCGATGGCACTATATGGGGGTTGAACCACAAACCGCCGAAATTTCCGTTTGGTCACTTATGCCTGATAAGCAACGTTGCCATCTCAACGATTTTCTCGGGTATGCCACAGCCGCAGGACGTAGATGATCGAATCTAGGATCTCGTAACGAACCTCGTACTCCCCCACCAAAATCCTCCTAACCTCACGTGGCTCAAACTGGAACAGTTGCTCTCCAATACGCGGGTTGGCGAGCAGAACGGTCGGAGCTTGTGTCAGTGCTTGCACCGCACGAGCCGCGGCGGGCTTGTTAGCCAGCGCCAGAAATTCATACAGGTGCGCCAAATCAGAGAGCGCCTTGCTAGTCCATTTCAGTTCCATCAACGCGGCACCGACAGCGGCTGGTCAGTGCTGAGGCTGTCAGCCCAGGCTTGCACCGCCTGGTGATCGATAACTCGACCCGCATTCACGTCTGCCAGCGCCTCTTGGGTTAGTCGGTCACGCTCCTCTTCCTGGGCGATCCATGCCGAAAGAGCCTGCTTCATGATCCAACCCCGTGAGCGTTCAAGGCGGGCTGCCATCTGGTCAACTTTATTGGCCATCGGTACTGGTACGTGTGCAGTAAGCACCTTGGTTGTTGCTTGTGTCATGTTGCTCTTCATTCACTGACTCCAAATTATTTAGCCTGATTCAAGGTTAATCATAGTGATTTGCTTGGAATCACACAAGAAGGTGTCAGTTTGGACTATACCCTAACCTGATGTCAGATGTTGAGCACAAACAACGTCAGAGTAGGGTATTAATTTATATTTATTGACACATTCAGCCAAGGGTAATAGATTTCATCCTGACATTTTTACCTTTGGAGGCATCTTGCAAGGTCAACGTATCGGCTACGTTCGCGTCAGCAGCTTCGACCAGAATCCTGATCGACAACTGGAACAAATAGAAGTCGGCAAGGTATTCACCGATAAGGCTTCAGGCAAGGACACACAACGTCCCGAACTTGAAAGGCTGCTGGCCTTCGTCCGCGAGGGCGACACCGTGGTGGTGCATAGCATGGACAGGTTGGCACGCAACCTTGATGACCTGCGCCGCATCGTCCAAGGGCTGACACAACGGGGCGTGCGCATGGAGTTCGTCAAAGAAGGGCTAACGTTCACCGGCGAGGACTCACCGATGGCCAATCTGATGCTGTCGGTCATGGGAGCCTTTGCTGAGTTCGAGCGCGCTCTGATCCGCGAACGTCAGCGCGAGGGAATCGTGCTGGCTAAGCAGCGCGGGGCCTACCGGGGACGAAAGAAATCGCTGAACAGCGAACAAATTGCCGAGTTGAAACGGCGAGTTGCGGCAGGCGACCAGAAAACCTTGGTGGCCCGTGACTTCGGCATCAGCCGCGAAACCTTGTACCAGTACCTGCGGGAAGACTGACCATGCCAGGCACTGTTGCAAATAGTCGGTGGTGATAAACTTATCATCCCCTTTTGCTGATGGAGCTGCACATGAACCCATTCAAAGGCCGGCATTTTCAGCGTGACATCATTCTGTGGGCCGTACGCTGGTACTGCAAATACGGCATCAGTTACCGTGAGCTGCAGGAGATGCTGGCTGAACGCGGAGTGAATGTCGATCACTCCACGATTTACCGCTGGGTTCAGCGTTATGCGCCTGAAATGGAAAAACGGCTGCGCTGGTACTGGCGTAACCCTTCCGATCTTTGCCCGTGGCACATGGATGAAACCTACGTGAAGGTCAATGGCCGCTGGGCGTATCTGTACCGGGCCGTCGACAGCCGGGGCCGCACTGTCGATTTTTATCTCTCCTCCCGTCGTAACAGCAAAGCTGCATACCGGTTTCTGGGTAAAATCCTCAACAACGTGAAGAAGTGGCAGATCCCGCGATTCATCAACACGGATAAAGCGCCCGCCTATGGTCGCGCGCTTGCTCTGCTCAAACGCGAAGGCCGGTGCCCGTCTGACGTTGAACACCGACAGATTAAGTACCGGAACAACGTGATTGAATGCGATCATGGCAAACTGAAACGGATAATCGGCGCCACGCTGGGATTTAAATCCATGAAGACGGCTTACGCCACCATCAAAGGTATTGAGGTGATGCGTGCACTACGCAAAGGCCAGGCCTCAGCATTTTATTATGGTGATCCCCTGGGCGAAATGCGCCTGGTAAGCAGAGTTTTTGAAATGTAAGGCCTTTGAATAAGACAAAAGGCTGCCTCATCGCTAACTTTGCAACAGTGCCCTCGACCGCCAATATTGAGGATGATGACGACCGTGAACTGATCGTAAGTCGGCGTACCGAGATTGAATTTGATGCGCATATCGATGATCGGCACGATGACGCCGCGCAGGTTGACGACGCCCTTGATGTAGTCCGGTGCGTTGGCGATGCGCGTGACGGCATCGTATCCGCGCAATTCTTGCACTTTCTGGATGTCGACACCGTATTCTTCGCTGCCGAGGTTAAAGGCGAGATATTCCATCGGCGCCGGGGCAGGTGCAAGATGCTGGGCTGGAGTGATGCTGGACATCGTATTCCGTCTCGTAACTGGTAGGGGCGCGCAGGCATATGCAGGCGCGCAAGGTCGGCAAATCGCTGCGGTTAGCAGCCTGTCGGACTTGAACTATAGGTGGACCGAGATTCTTTCTCTGACACCTTTGTGTTTTCATGGTAACGAAATTTGCATCTTTTGGATATGTTTTGGTGCCCAATGTTTTATTTAAACACCACAAAAAGTGGCACTGTTGCAAAGTTAGCGATGAGGCAGCCTTTTGTCTTATTCAAAGGCCTTACATTTCAAAAACTCTGCTTACCAGGCGCATTTCGCCCAGGGGATCACCATAATAAAATGCTGAGGCCTGGCCTTTGCGTAGTGCACGCATCACCTCAATACCTTTGATGGTGGCGTAAGCCGTCTTCATGGATTTAAATCCCAGCGTGGCGCCGATTATCCGTTTCAGTTTGCCATGATCGCATTCAATCACGTTGTTCCGGTACTTAATCTGTCGGTGTTCAACGTCAGACGGGCACCGGCCTTCGCGTTTGAGCAGAGCGAGCGCGCGACCATAGGCGGGCGCTTTATCCGTGTTGATGAATCGCGGGATCTGCCACTTCTTCACGTTGTTGAGGATTTTACCCAGAAACCGGTATGCAGCTTTGCTGTTACGACGGGAGGAGAGATAAAAATCGACAGTGCGGCCCCGGCTGTCGACGGCCCGGTACAGATACGCCCAGCGGCCATTGACCTTCACGTAGGTTTCATCCATGTGCCACGGGCAAAGATCGGAAGGGTTACGCCAGTACCAGCGCAGCCGTTTTTCCATTTCAGGCGCATAACGCTGAACCCAGCGGTAAATCGTGGAGTGATCGACATTCACTCCGCGTTCAGCCAGCATCTCCTGCAGCTCACGGTAACTGATGCCGTATTTGCAGTACCAGCGTACGGCCCACAGAATGATGTCACGCTGAAAATGCCGGCCTTTGAATGGGTTCATGTGCAGCTCCATCAGCAAAAGGGGATGATAAGTTTATCACCACCGACTATTTGCAACAGTGCCACTCTTGGCATCGACACCAATGTGGGCCTTCATGCCAAAGTGCCACTGATTGCCTTTCTTGGTCTGATGCATCTCCGGATTGCGTTGCTGCTCTTTGTTCTTGGTAGAGCTGGGTGCCTCAATGATGGTGGCATCCACCAAAGTGCCTTGGGTCATCATGACGCCTGCTTCGGCCAGCCAGCGATTGATGGTCTTGAACAATTGACGGGCCAGTTGATGCTGCTCGAGCAGGTGGCGGAAATTCATGATGGTGGTGCGATCCGGCAGGGCGCTATCCAGGGATAATCGGGCAAACAGGCGCATGGAGGCGATTTCGTACAGGGCATCTTCCATGGCACCGTCGCTCAGGTTGTACCAATGCTGCATGCAGTGAATACGCAGCATGGTCTCCAGCGGATAGGGCCGTCGGCCATTGCCCGCCTTGGGATAAAACGGCTCGATGACAGCGGTCATATTCTGCCATGGCAGAATCTGCTCCATGCGGGAGAGGAAAATCTCTTTTCGGGTCTGACGGCGCTTAGTGCTGAATTCACTATCGGCGAAGGTGAGTTGATGGCTCATGATGTCCCTCTGGGATGCGCTCCGGATGAATATGATGATCTCATATCAGGAACTTGTTCGCACCTTCCCTAAGTCACCGGCGGCTTGCCTGCCACACATTGAACATTACAGACCAATTAGCACTTTGTCACCGGGGAAAGATGTAAAGATTATGTATAAATAGATTGGCTTAGAAGTGACATTTCAACTTTGGAGAAACAGGTGACATTTTAAACTTGCTTTAACAAAATTTTGGGACTGACCGAAACAAAAAGGCCAGCCCCGGAGGGCTGGCTATTCAGTACAGGGCAATGACAGGTTTCTTGATGCCGCAGGCGTGAGCGTAGCGGGTCAGTGTGTCGATGCTGGCTTTGGTGATGTTGTTTTCCAGGCGAGAAATAACCGGAGGTGTAACCCCCATGCGTTCAGCAACCTGCGCTTTTGTCAGGTTGTCATGCTTGCGCCATTCAGCAAGCAGCTCCCTGAGCTTTTCCTTACGTTCTTCTTCCTGCCATGCAGCGCGATATTCATCGTCCTGCATCCACTCGTTATGCAGTTCTTTATGGCTTACCAGTTTCATTAAGTACCTCCGCTAACCGCTTTTTGGCGAGATCGATTTCTTTCGCTGGCGTTTTCTGTGACTTCTTGATGAAAACACGGAGCATGATGATGGTATTGCCTTTGTGGTATACCCAGATTCCCCTGGCTATGTCCGTCCCCATCGTGCGGATCTCAAAAAGTCCATCGCCCAGGGGCTTCGTGTCCGGCTCCCGCAGTAATCGGGCGTCATACTCCAGTTTGCCGATGAGACGGTCAAACTTCACCCTGATTTTTACGGGTAATGCTGTGGCTTCTTCCCTGGCTTCCGGGTGATAAACAACGCTAAACATGTGACCTCCCATTTCTATTAATATTAACCTATAGGCTAATTTCAGACAAGGTAGAATTAACCTATAAGCTAATTTTGTTGGCAGTTATCGTGGCTACCCGGTCACTACCCTGTTAGCGTGAGTTTTCGTTCCACTGAGGAACGGGGACTTATGCGCGTTAGCGCATGTAAGGCGGCAGGATGAAATGACAGGTAGCACCGAGGGTTAGCCGCCGATACCAGTGAGGGATCGAAAGGGATCGCCTATCCATCCCTTCACCCTGCAAAGCCATATTCCGCTAAAAGCGGCTCAGAGGCTTTTGTGCGCGGTCGGAGTGGTCACAACAAGGCGAAGCCGCAGTTGGGGCGTATCTCCGCGTTAGCGGGTCGTAAGAGCCGCTTACGAGCGTGTAAGCTAATTCTTCAGCGATATTTGCTGACGTATCCGGCGTGGACGGATTTGTCCAATCCCTCGATGGCTAACAGGCGAGCTGTTAGCCATCGAGGGATTCCGTTCTGAATGCCCCGCGCTTTAGCGTGGGGAGCTACTTTTGAGGCGCTCGCGCCGATGCTGTTCGGTTATCCACTTTTTAAAGGGGATAACAGTAATGTCTTTTATTTTTTGGTTTATCTTTTAATACGTAAGTAATTAAAAGATAAACCAAAAGAGTATTTGCGCCATCTCGTTTGCACTTCATTATCACTTACCCACAAGCTATACAGCAGTTGTGGTGGGTCTACGCCGGAACCGCCGAAAAATCCGTCATTCCTGTAGGCGGGATGGGTTGGATTTCGAAAATTATTGTACGTTAAGGCTGTTTTTTGTACTGAGGTTTATTGCAGACGTGCAGAATCCCCGCCAGCTAAGGCGGTAGTAGGCGGGGATCAGGCAAAGGTTAGGGAGTAGTATTCCTGTTTGCGCTGGCGAGCCACTTCACGCTTCGCTTTCATCCTGGCTAACCCGGCAGCGGCCTTACGCGTCCAGTTCTCAACCTTGATAGCGATTAACCGGACATCCCCGGAGGATATGATTTCTTCCGGGTTGGCCTTAAGCAGCCTGGCGCGTTCCCGGTAAACCTGTTTTAGCGGGATGCCGAGAATGGCGAAGAAATCCTCTGTAACCTCAATGTGCTTGCAGGCGCAACGGGCGTCATAAGGGTTGAAAGGGGCTTTTTCCGAGATGATGGCATTAAGCCAGGAGAGGCGATCACATCCCCGGCTGGCACGAGAAATCGACTTGTGACCCGCATCACTGCGCGTCGCCAGCCCGGCGCGTTCGGCCAACGTTTCAAGGTTATGTATGGTTTGCCAGTCTCTTAAATCCAGATCGTCAAGGATGGCCAACATCAGCTCGCAAAGAGCCTCAAGCCCGAACTTGTTCGCTTCATTGACCCAATACCTGTTATGGCGGATACGGCGTCGAAGTTCGTTTTTAATTTTGATACGCCCGGATTCGGTCGCCAGCGACTTAATCCACCGATTGAGGAACCGGCGACGCTTGCGCGAGGCAACGTTATAACAGGGGCTTTGCTTTGCGACGCCCGTAGGTGAAGCAGGTGATTTGAGAGAAAGACTCTTATCAGTCACACCCGCCCGCACTTATGGCGGTGTAAGGGGGTTGTGTTAGGTTATGCATTTGCTATAATCCTTCACAGGCCAGCGCCTGCTTTTGACCCCCTGATTATCCTCCGTTCCGCCAAGTCCGAGAGGGATTTTCAGGGGGTTTCTGCATTCAGGGGTTGAGCTTCTGCTTTCCCCCTTCCCTGGACGCTATTACCGGGAACGTCCCACCCGCATGAATACTGTAAACGTCGGTAAATTACCACGATGTTACATTAGGATCAATTATCACATCAAAGATCTGCAAAAACACCATCTAGTTTTTTGTATAGAATTCATTAACTTGTTTGAATTATAAAACATTGAGACTGTTAATATAGATCTCCATTAGCTCACATCATACCGCCATTAAAACCACGTAACCCCTGATTTTTACGCAAATTTTTTGTGTAGAAATCAGGGGTTGGACAAGCGAAGCGCGGCAGCATCCCACCAGTAATCTAGCTATAGCTCACTCTTTCAGGTATTCGTTCAACTGGGCTACGGTTTTTCTCACCTTATCGAGCTTTGATGATAATTTTCTTGCTTCTATTACTACCGAATTGTAATGCGGATTTGACTCTGGATCGGTGCGCTCTCGGTGAAATTGCAAGACAGCTTTAGCAAAATCATCATCCTCGGTGTAAAAATAATTTGCTGGATAGTCGAGTAATTCCGCAATTTTTTTAACCAGACTAAACGGCGGTTCCGTTCTCCCTACCTCGTAGCTCGAAAACCTAGAGCGTGTGTTAACCCCTTCTTCCACGCTGAGAAGCTGGGATAATTTTGCCTGCGATAATCCTGCCTCCATCCTAGCTTCTTTCAGTCTCTTAGGCACCATATATGCAACCCCCCCTTTGGGGATCCCATCTTACAAGGTGTTAAAAATCTCAACGTCAACATAATGAATCACCGCCGAAGGTTGATTTTGAATCATTCGATGTTATTATCATTAGCAGTTCTTGATGTTGACACCCCAAAATTACTGTATAAAATAACAGCTGTAAATTTATACAGTTAAGCTATGAGTACGCGCTCTAAGTTCCGCCAACTTAGGACGGCGGAAAATGGGGGCTTGTGCCCATTAGGGAGGATCTTATGTATGAATGGTACGTTTTATACTGCAACAATCAGGATGTTGAACGCATCACCCGAAGAGTCGAGGGACTGGATGTCGAGGTGTTTTGCCCCCGCTATATCAAAGTAACGCCACGTAAGGATTGCCGGGCGGTACGTCAGGAAGAGAAGGTGTTATTTCCTAATTATCTTTTCCTCTGCTTTGACGTCAACATAACGCATACATCGACTATCACATCAATTCCGGGCGCGCATGGTTTTGTCAGCTTCGGTTCAACACCCTGCACCGTCCCAAAATCAGTGATAACAGCGATTGAATGCGCCCGTCTGATGGCGCTCAATCCTGATGAAGATGCTATCGAGTGCCGAAATATTGCTCCGGATTTGCTGGCAAAAATCCAAGAACTCTCTCTGATAAGGTCTCCGCTCCAACGCCAGGTAGCCTTTTCAAAACTACTCCAGAACCAATACCACTAACCACAACCTGACCTCCCTTGCACCGCAGGCTTCATAAGCTGCGGTGCTTTTTTCATAGGAGTTTTTACCTCATGCCGAAAAGCGTACCAGGCAAATCAAGCACGGCTGTTATTTACATCGGGCAAAAGCGCTATCAGGAGTTAGCAAAGCAAGCCCGTGAAATCAGCTACCTGTCTGAATCAAATATCCGGCCAAGCACCTTTCTCCAGTTCCTGATGGATGAATTTGGTGAGCAAGCCCGTACCGAGCTGCTCCGGCAGCTACTCGCAGAGAAACAGAAGGAGTAATGCAATGAGAAAACCCACCTATAACGTGTACGTCACGCAGGAAACCCAGCCCGGCGAGAACGGCGAAAAAAATACGTACTGGACGAAAGTCGGTGCGGCCTTCGCACACAACGGCAAGCCGGGGCTGAACATCATGATCACGCCCGGTATTTCCGTTTCCGGCAAGCTGGTACTCCTCGAACCTAAAGATGACGCCGCGCCGCAGGCTGCTCCTGTTAGTTAAAACAGGGAGACAGCACAATGAAGAATCTCACTGCCTGGCTTGCGTTCGCTGGCTGGCTGTTCGTTCTGTTCATCATTTGGATTTGGCTGATCACCAGTTTTCTGTTCTGAGGTTGCCATGCTTTCCACCACTACTTTTCTGGCGGTGGCTATGCAGTGTGCCGCCACCGTTCACCCGTCCACGTCCCTCGATGTGGCAAGGGTGGAGTCCGGTTATAACCCCTATGCCATCGCTGAGATCGTGCCTAAGCCCGAACGAAAACCCGGCGATAAAGGCTTTATTACTCACATGCCTAAAAGTAAGGAGGATGCAGTCAGCATCACAAAACAGATTGAGGCGAAAGGTCGCCGCTACTCTGTTGGCCTGATGCAGATAACCAGCACCAATTTTAAACGTTACGGCGTCACCGCCACTGACCTTTTCAATCCCTGCACCAATCTTTCCGTCTACGAAAAAATCATCACCGACTGCTACCAGCGGGGCGGCACCCTGAAAAGGGCGTTGAGCTGCTACTACTCCGGCAATTTCAGTACCGGACAACAGCAGGAACCCGCTTTTTCAAAGACGAGCTATGTACAGCGGATTGGCTACTCCCCGGCGGATACCCGCTATGCCGTTCCCGGCACCCGCGATGATATCGCAACCCCAGCGGCCACCCTGAAAGCTACGCCTGTGGACGCGCCGACGCGCCCGCGCGTGGTGTGGCCGGGGGCGATCGTTCGCGGCGTTCCGGCTCAACTCCGCCAGAAAAAGGCGGCCACCGTCTATTACCCCGCGCAGGTTGTGCGCGGAAATCGCGATGTAACAACGAAAGAGGAAGAAAAATGAAACTTTTCAGTAAGGTAAAGGAATTAATCAGCCGTGCATCTGCTTATGTTCTGGCTCCGGCCATGAGCGTTTTTGCTGCCAGTCCGGCGTTCGCTGATGGTTTTAGCCGGGCAAATACCATCATGGAGAAGGTATCCAGCGGGCTGCATGGTCTGGCGGCTATCACGATCACCGTGGCCGTGATCTGGATTGGCTATAAGACCCTGTGGAAAGGCGAGAGCCTGTCGCAGTGCGGCTACATCATCATTGGCGGCATTTTAATTGGCGGAGGCAGTGAAATCGGCGCTCTGCTGATGAGCTAAGAGGCTGAATATATGGCAAAGCTGCTCAAGGCAATGAAACGCCCGGCGGCGCTGTGGGGGGTGCCAATGGTGCCCCTGCTGGCTGTCACGGGTGTAACCATCATCGTTGCTATCTGGACTTCCGTCGCTCTCCTGTTCTTACTTCCTGTGCAATTTCTGGTGATGAAGTCCCTTACCAGAAATGAACCGATGCGGTTCAATCTGATTGCCGTATGGCTGAGAGCGAAGGGAAAGCCGGTAGCGAACCGTTTATTTGGCGCAACAACATTTATGCCCGTTGAGCATGATGATGTTGATATCAAGGAGTTTCTCGACGCCATGAAACTAAATCAGTGTGCCACCATCAAGAAGTACATCCCGTACTCATCGCACATTCATCAGCATGTGGTTCGTTCCCCTAAGAGCGATCTGTACTGCACCTGGGAATTGATGGGAACGCCGTTCGACTGCGAGTCTGACGAATCGCTCCAGTTCGGGACGAACCAGTTACACGGGCTAATCCGCTCATTCGAAGGTATGCCCGTTACTTTCTATATCCATAACGACCGCAATACGTTTACCGACAATCTTCATAAAGATTCCGGCAACCCGTATGCAGATGAAGTTAGCCGTCTTTACTACGCTTCTGTCGGTCTGTTCCGGCGCAACCGCCTGTTCCTGACGGTCTGCTATCGCCCGTTTGTCAGCCTTGAAAAAGCAGAACGCAAACGGATGAAAGACAGCCAGAAACTAAAGGAGCTGGACGGTGCTTTGCTGGAAATGCTGGAAATAAAAAGCACGCTCGATACCGCGCTGTCGCGCTATGGTGCGCGGCCTCTCGGTACGTTTACCGAAGGAAGCGCGGTGTTTTCGTCGCAACTGGCTTTCTATGAATATCTGTTAACGCACCAGTGGCGAAAGGTGCGCGTCACCCGCACCCCGGCCTATGACGTGATGGGAGCGGCGGCGTTGTTCTTTTCGGCTGAATCCGGGCAGATTAACCACGCCAACGGTACGCAATATTTCCGGGGGCTGGAGGTTAAAGAGTTCTCCGAAGAAACCGCCACTGGAATGATGGACTCCCTTCTTTACGCCCCCTGCGATTACGTGATCACGCAGTCCTATACCTGCATGTCACGCGAGGAAGCGAAGAAAGCCATTAAGCGTACCCGTCGCCTTTTGATGAGTGCCGACGACGATGCTGTTTCCCAGCGGCTGGATCTGGATGTGGCGCTTGACCTGCTGACATCGGGGAAAATCGCTTACGGAAAGCACCATTTTTCCATCATGGTGTATTCCCCGTCGCTGGAAAGCCTGGTTGCTGATACTAACGAAATCAGTAACGCGCTGAACAACATCGGGATAACGCCTGTTCCGGCAGAAATATCGCTTTCAGCGGCATATATGGCGCAACTGCCAGGCAACTACAATCTGCGGCCACGTAAAGGGGAGCTGAGTAGCCAGAACTTTGTGGAGCTGGCCGCACTCCATAATTTCTATCCGGGCAAGCGCGATAAAGCCCCCTGGGGGGATGCGATGGCTTTACTGCGCACCCCGTCAGGCGATGGCTACTATATCAACCTGCATAACACACTGGCAGATAAGGACGAATTCAACGAGAAGAACCCGGCCAGTACCTGCATCCTCGGTACGAACGGTTCGGGTAAAACCATGTTGATGACGTTCTTTGAGATCATGCAGCAGAAATACGGGCGCGAGGATAGCTTCTCCCCGGATGCCAAAACTAAACGGCTGACAACCGTTTACCTCGATAAAGACCGGGGCGCAGAGATGAACATCCGGGCGCTGGGTGGCCGTTACTATCGGGTTATCAGTGGTGAGTCTACAGGGTGGAACCCGTTCTCGTTGCCTGCAACCAAACGCAATATCAATTTCATCAAGCAACTGATGAAAATCCTTTGTACCCGCAACGGCTCGACGATCTCCCCACGCGATGAACGCCGTCTGAGTGATGCGGTTAATGCTGTGATGAATGACGAGCCACAATATCGCGTCTACGGAATTACCCGAATGCTGGAAAATTTGCCTGAGCCGGCTACGAAAGAAGCCCAGGAAAACGGCCTTAGCATTCGGCTGTCACAGTGGGCGCAGGGCGGTGAGTTCGGCTGGGTGTTTGATAACGAATCTGACACGTTCGATATCAGCAACTGCGATAACTTCGGCATCGACGGAACGGAGTTCCTGGACGATGCAAGCGTATGTGCGCCAATCTCGTTTTATCTGCTGTACCGCATTACCAGCCTGCTTGACGGGCGACGCCTGGTCATTTTCATGGATGAATTCTGGAAGTGGTTACGCGACCCGGTGTTTAAGGACTTTGCTTATAACAAGCTGAAAACCATCCGTAAGCTGAACGGGATGCTGGTCGTAGGTACTCAATCCCCGGCAGAGATCATCAAAGATGATATCGCCCCGGCAGTGATTGAGCAGTGCGGGACACAGATTCTGGCGGCGAACCCCAATGCCGACCGCGCACACTATGTTGACGGCATGAAGTTTGAACCGGAAGTGTTCGACGTGGTGAAAGGGCTTGACCCGCAAGCCCGCCAGTATGTTGTGGTGAAAAATCAGTTCAAGCGCGGCGATACCAAACGTTTTGCCGCTCGCGTCACGCTCGACCTGTCGGGTATCGGCAGATACACCAAAGTCATGAGCGGCGATGCCCCCAACCTCGAAATATTCGAATCGATTTACCGGGAAGGAATGCAGCCTCATGAATGGCTCGATACCTACCTGGCTAAAGCGCTCTGACCCAAAGGAGATATACGATGAAAACTCGCTTTCGTACTCTTATTCTGGCTTGCGTAATTGCAAGCCCACTGGCTCATGCTGGTATTCCCGTCGCTGTTGATGCTGACCCTATGCGGGACGTGCAGTGGGCGCAGGAGTTAAAACGCTGGATGGAAACAGCCAGACACTACCAGTCACAAATACAGGCATATAAAGACCAACTGGCGACGGCCACTGGCGTTCGTGATATTGCTGATTTTGTTGACCAGGCCAAAGGCCTGAAAGCTGACCTTGAAAAGCTGCGTAAGCCCGGACAGGCACTGAATGATTTACTTCTCTCCGGCGGTTCCTCCGGGCAGTTCGATGCGTTGTACGAGAAGTATAAAATTTTCGACACCTGCAACACGGCACAATCGGGGAGTTATGCCAACGTATGCAAGCAGCAGGTCATCAACAAGGCTATCCAGCTTGAGCAAACCGACGAGGTTCAGAACCAGGTAAGCCAGACCCTGGGGGAAATCAACAGCCTCTCCAACAGGGTAGCGTTAGCCAAAGATTCGAAAGAATCTCAAGACCTTGCAAACAGTATTCAGCTAAAATCTGTCATGCTGAACACGCTTACCACCCAATGGGAAATGAGCGTGAAAGCAGCAGAGAAGCGCGAAAAAGTGCTTGAGGCGGAGCGCGTTAAACAGTGGAATCAGCAGCAGTTAAACGCGCCAACAATTGATTTAAATAGCTAAAGGGAACTACAACATGCGTTTATTAACAATATCTCTCCTGACATTATCAGTTTTCTTAGTTAGTGGATGCAAAGAAGAGGCTAAAACCACCAAATGGTATAAAGACCATCCAGAAGAACTAAAAGCTGTTTACGAAAAATGTCAAAAAACAGGGAGCGCTTCGGAAAATTGTAAAAATGCGAACGAAGCTCACTGGCAAATTCAGCAATTAAATGCTCCGACTGTCGATTTAAATTCATAGTGAGGTAAATATGTCCGGTGGTGTTTTTGTTGGCGTTGAAAAACATCTGATAGGTGGAATAACGGACGCCACAAAGGGATTAATGATGTCGTACTCTTCTATGATGATGGGGCTGGCGGTTACGTCAGCCACTATCTACATCATGTGGCGTGGATACCAGACGTTAGCGGGTAAGCTATCCACGCCGATGGAAGATACGATGTGGGACATCATGAGGATGGCGATCA